>NZ_CP113941.1:0-45000 GCF_029392675.1 Lactobacillus sp. ESL0684
TATTTTGTTTGACATTAATCAATTTTGGCAACATTTCAATCATGAAATGCGCGAACGTTTTAACGAAGTTGCCTATAACGCCTGGTTCAAAAATACTAAGCCCATTTCCTACAATAATGATACCCATGAATTAAAAATTGTGGTCCAAAACCCGGTAACGAAGGGATATTGGGAAAAAAATCTAGCTTCAGAATTAATTCAATCCGCATATGGCTATGCTAATATTGAAGTTATTCCAGTTTTTCAGATTGCCGATGAGCAGAGTACTGAACGAATTGTAGCACCTAAACCGAAAACGCCAACTCAACCTGTCCAACCTACGATTACCAACAATAATTTTGTTCGTAATCTAAAGTTAAACGAAAAGTATACTTTTGATAATTTCGTCCAAGGTGAAGGCAATAAGCTCGCAGCCGGAGCAGCTCTGGCAGTTGCTGACAGTCCCGGCAGTTTTTACAATCCTTTATTCATTTTTGGTGGAGTTGGTTTAGGTAAAACTCACTTGATGCAAGCAATCGGTCACCAAATGTTGGCTGAACGCCCAAACGCCAAAGTCGTCTACATTCAAAGTGAAACTTTCGTCAATGATTTCATTAATTCTATTAAAAACAAAACGCAAGACCAATTTCGTAAAAAATATCGGACTTGCGATCTATTATTAGTTGATGATATTCAATTTTTTGCTAAAAAAGAAGGAATTCAAGAGGAATTCTTTCATACTTTTGAAACCCTGTATAACGATCAAAAACAGATCGTCATGACCAGTGATCGCTTACCAACAGAAATTCCAGATCTATCGGAACGTTTAGTCTCACGATTTACCTGGGGCTTGCAAGTTGAAATTACTCCACCTGATTTAGAAACTAGAATTGCGATTTTACGCAAAAAGGCTGAAGCTGAAGATTTAACGATTAATGATGATACACTGGATTACATTGCTTCGCAGGTTGACACTAATATCCGAGAGCTTGAAGGTGCCTTAGTGAAAGTTCAGGCTCATGCCACGATTCAGCGTGAAGATATCAACGTGAATTTGGCACGCGAGGCACTAGCTGATCTAAAGCTCGTACAGAAGAACCGTGGACTACAAATTTCTAAAATCCAAGAGGTTGTCGCCAATTACTTCCAAACTTCGACACATGAACTAAAAGGTAAGAAGCGGGTCAGACAAATCGTTGTTCCTCGGCAAATTGCCATGTACTTATCACGCGAATTAACTGATTCTAGTTTACCGAAAATCGGTCAGGAATTTGGTGGCAAAGACCATACCACTGTCATGCATGCATGTGAAAAAATTAGCCGTGCTATTAAAACAGATTCTGAAATCAAAACTGCAGTTTTTGACTTAAAGCAAATGCTGGATCATTAGCTGGTGTATAATTGTGGAAAACTCTCTGGCTTGTGCACATTTTGTAAACCGTACTAATTACGCTATTTTAAGGCTACTAGTGTTTTTCAACAGAATAAACAGGCCCTACTAATACTACTAATTTATATAATAAATAATAAAAAAGCATACCTAACTTCAGGAGGTCCAAAATGAAATTTTCAGTTAACAGAAACCTATTTATCGATAATCTAAATAATGTGATGCGTGCCATCTCATCAAGAACAACGATTCCCATCTTAAGTGGTATCAAACTTAATTTAACGGAAAATGAATTACTGCTAACTGGTAGTGATACTGATATTTCAATTGAAGTACGTATTCCGACTAGTGAAGATCTAACTGTTGAATCACCTGGAGCAATTGTTTTACCTGCACGTTTCTTCAGCGAAATTATTAAAAAGCTTCCGGGAAAAGAATTTTCGCTTGAACTTAAAGAAAGTATGCAAACTCAAATTATTTCTGAAAATAGTGAATTTACTATCAATGGCCTGGATGCAAATAACTATCCAAGATTACCGGAAATTGCTGATGAGTCCGCTTTTGTTATTTCGGGGAAAACTTTCCGAGAAATTATTACAGAAACGCAATTTGCAGTTGCTACCCAGGAAAGCCGTCAAGTTTTGACGGGTGTTCACTTTACCTTTAGCCCAGAGCAGATCAGTGCAGTCGCCACTGATTCACATCGTTTATCCAGTCGAGCTCTCAGCTTAACTGCAGGTCCACAAACTGAAACTGATTTAATTATTCCTGGTAAAAGTTTGCTTGAACTAGCGCGAATTATTGGTGAAACTGATCCGGAAATCAAGGTTTGTCCTGGGGATAGCCAAGTTTTATTTGAAATTGGGAATATGCTGTTTTATTCTCGATTACTTGAAGGTAGCTATCCAGATACTGATCGCTTAATTCCTACAGAGAGTACTACTAGCGCTGAATTTGACTTAGCAGAACTATCTAGTGCATTAGACCGTGCAAGCTTATTAACACATGCCGGTCGAAATAATGTAGTTGATTTAACTCTGGATACGGAAAAGCAGACAGTTACTTTATCAGGTGAATCTGCAGAAATCGGTAATGTTGAAGAAGAAGTTAGTTTTAAGCAATTATCTGGTCAAAATTTAAAGATTTCGTTTAATCCAGATTATTTACGTGATGCATTACGGGCTTCAGTAACTGATTCGGTGGTAACAGAATTTACGCAACCACTGCGGCCGTTTACGGTTAACCCAGCTGATAATACAATTAATTTTGTACAGTTGATTACGCCAGTAAGAACGTTTTAATAATTATTAGTAATACAAAAGCTAAAAGCCATCTGATTGATGGCTTTTTTTAGTCCAAATTTTTAAGAATTGACTAAATCAGCACTCTCTTGTGTCTTTTTAGTCGTTCACTATGAAAAGTATCTTTTACAAAACATCGTTTATATGGCGTTATATTGGCTATTTGAGTTGTTTTTTGCTAGTGAAACGAATATACTTAACTTATAGGTAAATAGAAGTGGTGAAGGTGAAGACGATTAAGGAATTTAAGATCAAGGGGGATTACATTACCCTCAGTCAATTTTTAAAAGAAGAAAGTATCATTTCTTCTGGTGGACAAGCAAAGTGGTATCTGCAAGAAAATCCAGTTTGGTTGAACGAAGTAAAGGAAGCTCGGCGTGGCAAAAAACTTCGCCCTGGTGACCAACTTCAAGTAGAGCAAACGAACTATGTGTTTCGATAAAAGATGTATCTGAAGCAGTTCAAGGCGCAGCACTATCGGAATTTACAAGAATTTGAGTTGGAATTCGATCCTAATGTTAATATTTTCATTGGAAAAAATGCGCAAGGGAAAACTAACTTACTAGAAGCAATTTATTTTTTAGCATTGACTAGATCGCACAGGACTAATAGTGACAAGGAATTAATCGCTTTCGGTGATGAATTTGCTAATGTTTATGGTCATGTTTACAAGAGTCAGGTTGATTTAACTTTACGAGTATTAATCACTAAAAAAGGCAAAAAGGTTTGGCTTAATCGTGTGGAGCAGGCAAAGTTATCTAAATATGTGGGTCAGTTAAATGCAATTTTATTTTCGCCAGAAGACCTGGAATTGATCAAAGGTGCACCAGCTTTGCGTCGGCGATTTATGGATCAAGAGTTTGGCCAAATTAATGCAGAATATTTGTATTTTGCTAGTAAATATAAACAAGTTCTGCAGCAAAAAAACAATTATCTAAAACAGCTGGCTAAAAAAGAAGCACATGATTTGCTTTTTTTAGATGTGCTATCAGATCAACTGGCAGGTGTCGCAGCGGAAGTCGTTGTTCGGCGTTACCAATTTTTAACGTATTTAGATGAATTTGCACAGGATGCCTATAAAAGCATCAGTTCTAGTGGTGAAGAACTAAAACTGCGATATCACCCATCAGTTGCTGACGTATCTGAACAAGATGATACAGAAACCGTCTATCACAAGTTGTTAGCAAATTTTAAGCAGAATAAGCAACTTGAGATAAAAAAGGGAACTACCTTAGTTGGTCCCCATCGTGATGACATTAGTTTTGAATTAGATGGCAAAGATGCTCATCTATATGGTTCTCAAGGGCAACAACGTACGATTGCACTTAGCATTAAGCTAGCAGAGATTCAGTTGGTCCATCAATTAACTTCAGAATACCCGTTGTTGTTACTTGATGATGTAATGAGTGAATTAGATCATGAGCGCCAAGGTGCATTGCTTAGTTATATTCATGGCAAGACGCAGACTTTTATTACGACAACTGATCTTGCAGGTATTTCCCGGGAAATAATCAAAAAACCTAAAATATATCAAATTAATTCTGGAAAAATTCGTTTAGCAAAGGAGAATTAAATGGCTGATAATAAAGAAAATCTTGAGCAAATCGAGCAATATGAAAAAGAAGCTGATAAATATAATGCTAGTCAAATTCAGGTTTTGGGTGGACTTGAAGCGGTTCGTAAACGACCGGGAATGTATATTGGCTCTACTAGTTCGCAAGGACTGCATCATTTGGTTTGGGAAGTAATTGATAACAGTATTGACGAGAGTTTAGCTGGTTTTGCTACCAAAATTGAAATTACAGTTAACGAAGATGGTAGCGTGACTGTTCAAGATGATGGCCGCGGAATTCCTACTGATATTCAAAAAAAGACGGGGCGGCCAGCATTGGAGACTGTTTTTACCGTTTTGCATGCCGGTGGTAAATTTGGCGGTGGCGGCTATAAAGTTTCAGGTGGTTTGCATGGTGTTGGTGCTTCTGTAGTCAATGCTTTGTCTACTGAATTAGATGTTACGACTGTGCGTGATGGTAAACAGTATTATATTGATTTTACTCGTGGTCGCGTTAAGTCAGAAATGACAATGATTGGTAATGCTCCACTTAGTGAGCATGGGACCAAAGTTCATTTTTATCCAGATCCAGACATTTTTACTGAAACCACAGCTTTCGATGATAAGATTTTAAAAACTAGAATTCGGGAATTGGCCTTTTTAAATAAGGGATTAAAGTTAACCTTTACAGATAAGCGTAAAGATAGTGCAGAAACTGATGTTTATCACTATGAAGGTGGTATTAAGGAGTATGTGGCCTTTTTAAATAAGGGAACCGATGTTTTATATGACGAGCCAATTTACGTTGAAGGAAATTATGATGAAATCAACGTAGAGGTTTCATTGCAATATACAGCTGGCTATAAGACCACATTAATGACTTTTGCTAATAATATTCATACTTATGAAGGTGGAACTCATGAAGCTGGCTTTAAAACAGCTCTTACTCGAGTAGTTAATGATTATGCTCACAAAACCAAGATTTTGAAGGAAAAAGACGATAATCTTTCAGGAGAAGATATTCGTGAAGGGATGACGGCTGTTGTTTCGGTGAAGCACCCAGATCCACAATTTGAAGGACAGACTAAGACTAAGCTAGGAAATTCTGATGCTAGAACAGCGGTTGATAAGGCCTTTTCTGAAGCATTTACTAGTTTTTTGATGGAAAATCCGCAAGTTGGTCGTAAAATTGTCGAAAAAGCACAACTGGCTGAAAGAGCGCGTAGTGCTGCTAAGCGAGCTCGAGAAGTAACCCGTAAAAAGTCAGGTTTAGAAATTGCTAACTTACCCGGAAAATTGGCAGATAATACTAGCAATGATCCAAGTATTTCAGAATTATTTATCGTTGAGGGGAATTCTGCCGGTGGTTCTGCTAAACAGGGGCGTTCACGTTTGACCCAAGCAATTTTGCCAATTCGAGGAAAAATTCTGAATGTGGAAAAGGCTTCGATGGACCGAATTTTGGCTAATGAAGAAATTCGTTCTCTATTTACTGCTTTAGGAACAGGCTTTGGTGCTGATTTTGACATTACTAAAACTCGTTATCATAAGCTAATTATTATGACAGATGCCGATGTTGATGGAGCACATATTAGAACTTTGCTTTTAACATTATTCTACAATTACATGAAGCCAATGATTGATGAAGGCTATGTATATATTGCCAAGCCACCTCTATATCAGGTTCGTCAAGGTAAAGTAATTAGATATCTTGATACTGATGAAGAGCTGCACGATTACCTAGGTCAATTACAGCCAAGTCCTAAGCCACTTGTTCAACGTTATAAGGGATTAGGGGAAATGGATCCCGAGCAATTATGGGAAACTACCATGAATCCTGAAAATCGGCGGCTTGATCGGGTTAGTCCGGAATATGCCAAAGATGTTGATGAGGTCTTTGAGCTGTTGATGGGCAATGAAGTAGCACCTCGACGCAAATTTATTGAAGATAATGCCAAATATGTTGAAAACTTGGATGCTTAGGAGGGCTTAAATGAATAATGACAATCAAGGTCAAGATCATCGGATAACTAATGTTGATTTGACTAGCGTGATGAATAGTTCATTCTTAGATTATGCGATGTCAGTTATCGTTGCGCGGGCTTTGCCTGATGTTCGAGATGGTCTAAAGCCTGTTCAACGGCGAATCTTATATGGAATGAGTGAATTAGGCGTAACTCCTGATAAGCCTTATAAAAAATCAGCTAGAATTGTCGGGGAAGTAATGGGAAAATTTCACCCCCATGGCGATTCTTCGATCTATTTAGCAATGGCGCATATGGCGCAAGATTTTAGTTATCGGTACATGCTGGTTGATGGCCATGGTAACTTTGGTTCTGTTGATGGTGATGAGCCAGCCGCAATGCGTTACACTGAGGCGCGGATGAGTAAAATCGCGGTAGAGATGCTGCGTGATATCAATAAGAATACGATTGATTGGCAACGTAACTATGATGATGAGGAAAATGAGCCGGTTGTATTGCCGGCACGGATTCCTAATTTGCTAGTTAATGGTTCTAGCGGAATAGCTGTTGGAATGACTACGAATATTCCGCCACATAATTTGTCAGAAGTAATCAGTGGAATTCATTTGCTAATGGATAATCCGGATATTACCACTAAGGAATTGATGAAGGCCATACCGGGTCCAGATTTTCCAACTGGCGGGATTATTATGGGTCGCGGTGGGATTTATCGCGCTTATGAATCTGGTCGTGGTAATATTGTCGTTCGCGCTAAGACTGAGATTGAAACTGAAAAGAGTGGGCGTGAACGAATTGTCGTTAGTGAGTTGCCATATTTAGTTAATAAGGCAGAACTAGTTAAGAAAATTGCTGATTTAGCACGTAACAAGACGATCGATGGTATTACTGGTGTGCGGGATGAATCCGATCAATCTGGGATGCGAATTACAATTGATATCCGCCGTGATGCCAGTGCTAGTGTAATCTTAAATAATTTATTTAAGTTAACACAAATGCAGGCTAATTTTGGGATGAATATGGTGGCGATCGTTGATGGTGCGCCGCATTTCTTGACCGTTAAAGAAATGCTGCAACATTATCTGCGTCATCAAGAAGATGTGGTAACTCGTAGAACTAAGTTTGAACTTGGGAAAGCGCAGGCACGAGCACATATCCTGGCTGGGTTAAAAGTTGCCCTTGATCATATTGACGAAATCGTTCATATTATTCGTGAAAGTAACTCAAGTGACATTGCTAAAGCCGCTCTAATTAGTCGTTTTGGTCTTGATGATAAGCAGTCACAAGCGATTTTGGATATGCGATTGGTCCGACTGACCGGACTAGAACGTGATAAGGTGGAAGCTGAATATAGTGAATTGCAAGCCAAAATTGCTGATTACAAAGATATTTTAGCGAAGCCTGAACGAATTAATGAAATTATTTACAATGAATTACTAGATATTCAAAAACGCTTTGGCGATAAGCGCCGCACTGAAATTGGTGCTAGCGAAGTCGTTTCAATTGAAGATGAAGATTTAATTGAAAAGCAAGATGTCTTATTGACGCTAACACATAGCGGTTATATTAAGCGCATGCTAATCAATGAGTTTAAGACTCAGAATCGTGGTGGTAAAGGTATCAAAGGAATGGGCGTCAAAGATGGCGACTTTATTGAAAAGCTAATTTATGCAAGTACCCACGATATGCTGCTATTCTTTACTAACAAGGGTAAGGTATATTCCAAGAAGGCTTATGAAGTTCCTGAATTTAGTCGAACAGCTAAAGGTTTGCCAATTGTCAATTTGCTGCAATTAGAAAAAGGTGAGCGAATTCAGACGATTGTTAATATTCCAGAAGATGCTGATGATCAATATCTCTTCTTTGTTACTAAGTTAGGATCAGTTAAACGGACCAAGGTTAGTGAATTTGCTAATATTAGAAATAGTGGGTTGATTGCATTGACTCTGCGTGATGGCGATGAATTAATCAATGTTTTAACAACTGATGGTCAACAAACTATCTTGCTTGGAACCCATTTAGGTTATGCGGTTCGCTTTAGCGAGCAAGTGGTTCGTTCAATGGGACGGACTGCTGCTGGCGTGCGCGGGATTAATTTACGCGCCGGTGACTATGTTGTTGGTGATGGTACGATCAAGGATAGCGATGAAGTTTTAGTTATTTCTGAAAAAGGATACGGGAAACGTACCTCGGCTAAGGAATATCCGGTTAAAGGTCGTGGTGGTAAAGGAATTAAGACCGTTAATATTACCGAAAAGAATGGGCCACTTGCTGGTGTTACAGTAGTTGATGGTAGCCAAGACATCATGGTAATTACTAATGACGGGATTATGATTCGTTTTAAGATTGACAATGTGTCGCAGACCAGTCGAAGCACGGTCGGTGTGCGGTTAATCAAAGTGAATGACCAAAGTAAAGTAGCAAGTCTAGCACTGGTACCTGCTGAAGCTGACCAAGAAGTAGTTTCTGATTCAACTGAAGCGGTTGACTAGTTATAAATTATTAATTTAAAAACGAAAAAAATTGGCAAGCTTTTTTACGTAATTATCTTTAGAGTAAAAATTTCTCAGAGGATCACGTGAAGATAGTTTGGTAATTTTTTTATTTATGTGCTAAAATTAGAGATTGCGAGTAATAAATTCATTACTCCTTGTTCTTGATTTTAGCAAGAACCATTTAGACCAAAAGGAGGTGCACTAGTATGACAACTACTAAGTACGAAATAACTTATATTATTAAGCCTGATATTGATGAGGAATCAAAAAAAGCGCTAACTGAAAATTATGATAAGGTTATTGCTGATAACGGCGGTACAATGGTTGAATCTAAAGACTGGGAAAAGCGTCATTTTGCATATGAAATCGATAAGTATCGTGAAGGTACTTACCACATTATGACTTTCACTGCTGATAACGCTGACGCAGTTAACGAATTTGATCGTTTGTCTAAGATTGACACTGCTGTTTTACGTTCAATGACTGTTAAGTTGGACAAGTGATTTTATTATCGTTTTCGTGATTTAGGAAAGAGAGGACATGAAGTATGATTAATCGAGTTGTACTTGTTGGCCGTTTAACACGTGATCCTGAATTGCGTACTACTGGGAGTGGAATCTCGGTTGCTACGTTTACTCTTGCTGTTGATCGTCAGTTTACTAACGCTCAAGGTGAGAGAGGTGCGGATTTTATCAGTTGTGTAATTTGGCGTAAGGCTGCAGAAAATTTCTGTAACTTTACTTCTAAAGGCTCACTTGTTGGAATTGACGGCCGAATTCAAACCAGAACTTACGATAATAAAGACGGGCAAAGAGTCTATGTGACTGAAGTTGTTGTTGACAATTTCTCACTGCTTGAATCACGTAAAGATCGTGAAACCCGTGGTCAAAATGGTGGTTATACACCGAATAATAATGCGAATTTTGGTGGTCAAAACACTAATAATTCGCAAAATATGGGATCGTTTGATCAGAATATGCCGAATAACAACCAAGCCAATATGCCTAAAGATCCGTTTGCAGGCTCTGGTGATACGATTGACATTTCTGATGACGATCTTCCATTCTAAACTTTTAAAGAAAGGAGTCTAGGATATGGCTCAACAAAGAAGAGGCGGCAGTCATCGTCGTAAGGTTGATTTTATCGCAGCCAATCATATTGATTACGTTGACTACAAAGACGTTGATCTGTTGAAACGTTTTATCTCAGAGAGAGGTAAAATTTTACCACGTCGTGTCACTGGCACCAGCGCTAAAAATCAACGTAAAGTAGCTAAGGCAATTGAAAGAGCTCGCATTATGGGCTTGTTACCATTTGTTACTGAAGATTAAACAATCAAATAAAAAATTAAAATGTGGGAATAAACTTTCCGCATTTTTTTGTACGCTATTTTAAGCATGATATTGGGGAGTTTCTTATCGAGGGGATACAAGGTATAATAAGGGTAATGTATTTTACATTAATTTAGGAAGGATCTTGCATGAAAGATTTTTTACGTAATGAATTCCCTGCTTTTATTAAAGATTCACGCTTGATGGCTTCGGTAGTGATCATCTTGGCTTTATCGCTTTTGGGTAGTATTATTGCGATGATTATGAATCCGCTGTTTGGATTAGCAATGGTGGTAATTTTTATTTTAACTGTTGCAATTACGATATACGGTGCTTACATTTTAGCCGGCAATGCCAATAATTTTGCAGTTAGCTTGTCGTATCGCATCAAACGCAGTGAGCAAGAAGCAATGATCAAGATGCCACTTGGGATCTTACTCTATGATGAAAGTCGGCAAATTCAATGGGTTAATCCATATTTGCAGCTTTATCTCAAAGATGACGACTTGATTGGACATAAAATTAAGGCAGTTGATCCTGCTTTGAATAAGTTAATTGATGAAGCTTTAGCTGCTAAAACAAACGAAAATCGAGTTGTAGAGTGGGATGGTCATCAATTTGAAATCAGTATTCAAGACAATTTAGGTGTGGTTTATCTACTGGATATTACTCGCTATGCTGAAATTGAGCAAAGGTATAATGATGAATTGCTGGCAGTTGGTCAAGTTTTCATTGATAATTATGATGAATTAAGTGAAACCATGCATGACCAAGAATTGACCAATATGAGTTCATACGTGCAAAACACTTTGAGTAATTATGCCAAAGGGTTTAATGCTTATTTAAAGCGAATTGATGAAGACCACTTTTTGCTATTGTTACATATGCAAGACTTAACTAAGATGGAACAAGATAAGTTTTCAGTCTTGGACAAGATGCGACAGGAAACCAGTCGTAACAATACACCATTAACATTATCAGTCGGAATTGCATTTGGCAGTAGTTCAATTACAGAACTGGCCGATCAGGCACAATCAAATCTAGACTTAGCTTTAGGACGTGGCGGCGATCAAGTGGTGTTATCGCAACCTGGTAAAGATGTCCGATTTTATGGTGGCAAGTCGAATCCAATGGAGAAACGGACTAGGGTTCGTGCGCGGATGGTCTCCCAAGCCATTAGTGAGTTATTTAAAGAAGCCGATCGGGTCTTCGTGGTTGGTCATGCCAATCCTGATATGGACTCAATTGGTAGTGGTATCGGGGTTGTCAAAATTGCGCAATTGCACGATGTTAAGGCTAATTTTGTATTAGACGTTAATAAAACTAATTATGATGTTGGTCGGTTAGTTGCTCAGATGCAAAAGAGTAAAGAAGAAGCTGACTTACTAATTACTCCTAAAGATGCTTTAGAAAAAGTGACTAATAAATCAATGTTAGTGATGGTTGATCATTCTAAGTATTCAATTACTTATGCTAAAGAATTGTATGACCGGCTGAAAAATCGCATTATTGTAATTGATCACCATCGTCGCGGTGAAGAGTTTCCAGAAAATCCAATGTTAACTTACGTTGAACCTTATGCTTCTTCGGCGTGTGAATTAGTGACAGAAATGATTGAGTATCAGCAACCGCGTTCTGGTAAACGAGTCTTGACTGAAATCGAAGCAACTGCAATGCTTGCAGGGATTACAGTGGATTCTAAAGAATTTTCGCTACGGACTGGAACTAGAACCTTTGATGCAGCTAGCTATTTACGTTCGATTGGCGCAAGTTCGACTGGCGTCAGTGAGTTGTTAAAAGAGAACCTTGATAGCTTTCTTGAGCGTAACCAGTTAGTTTCGACATTGAAGATGATTAAGCCGCAAATGGCAGTTTTATGTGGTCCAGATGATAAAGTGATTGATCCGATTGTAACGGCGCAGGCAGCTGATACAGCACTTGATTTAGAAAATGTTGAGGCAAGTTTTGCAATAACTCGACGTGATAAGGAAACAATCGGAATATCTGCACGGTCGATGGGAGACATCAATGTTCAGGTCATTATGGAAAAATTAGGTGGTGGTGGTCATTTGTCTAATGCTGCTACACAAATTAAAGATCTAACAATTGAACAAGCACTTGCAAAATTAACCGAAGCGGTTGATACTTATGAAAAAGAAAATGAATAAAGGAGAAAAATCATGAAGGTTATTTTTACTGAAGATGTTAAAGGACGCGGTAAGCGTGGTGAAGTTAAAAATGTGCCAGATGGTTATGCGCAGAATTTTTTATTTAAGCGTGGATTAGCCAAAGAAGCTACTAAGGCCAATATGCACACCTTACAGAGACGTAACGCAAATGAGCAGGCTGCTTATGAAGCAGAAAAGGCAGAAGCACAAAAAGTTAAGGCAGAGCTTGAAAAAGATGCAACTGTTGTTAACTTTAAGTCAAAGGCTGGAACAGATGCACGTTTGTTTGGTTCAATCTCTAGCAAAAAAATTGTTGAAGGCTTAGAACAACAATTTGGAATTAAAGTTGACAAACGCAAGTTAAACTTACCTGAACCAATCAAGGCACTTGGCTATACCAATGTTTCAGTTAAGTTATTTAAGGGTGTAGAAGCTAAAATTCGTGTTCATGTTACTGAACAAGATTAATTGTACTGGATTGAAGTTTACTAAAAGTGGTCATAATTAATGGATAATATTGTCTCACAACAAATTCCGCATGATGATGAAGCGGAGAAGGCTGTTTTAGGAGCTATTTTTATTGATCCTGAGTCGATTGCGGATGCCAGTAGTGTTGTCCAAACGGATGACTTTTATAAAAGAGCCAATCAGTTAGTTTTTCAGGCAATGCTAGAGCTATCAGACCGTGAAGCTCCGATTGATCCGCTAACTTTGCAAGATGAATTAACGAAAAAGAACCAATTAGACGATATTGGCGGAATTGCCTATGTTTCGGAATTAGCACTTGCTACACCGACTGCCGCTCATGTTACCTATTATGCTGAGATTGTTCATCGTAAGGCACTTTTACGGCGCCTAATTTCTGCCAGTCAAAAAATTATTATGACTGCTGTTCAAGATGCTGATGATGTCACTGACATTTTGGATGATGCTGAAAGTGAAATTCTGAATGTTTCTTCAGAAAATAATACTAGTGGTTTTCGCGAAATCAAGGAAATTGTTAATTCGACGATTGAAGAAATTAATAATATTCCAGAAGATGGGGACATGGTCACTGGCTTGCCAACTGGATTTGCTGAACTGGATAAAATGACCACTGGCTTTCATAATGATGAATTAGTAATTATTGCAGCGCGGCCAGGTGTTGGTAAAACTTCTTTTGCGCTAAATGTGGCACAATTTGTTGGTTTGCACACGGATAAAAGTGTAGCAATGTTTTCATTAGAAATGAGCGGGGAGCAACTAGTGCAGCGAATGCTGGCGTCTGAAGGATTAATTGATTCCCAACACTTGCGTACGGGGCAACTCGATGAAGAAGAATGGCGCAAGTTGATAGTTGCTTCTGGGTCTTTGGCGACTGCTAAGATTTATATTGATGATACGCCGGGCATTAAAATGAGTGAAATTCGGGCACAAGCGCGGCGTCTGGCTAAAGAACAGGGCAATCTAGGTTTAATTGTGATTGACTATTTGCAGCTAATTGAAGGCCCTCGTAGTGAATCACGTCAACAAGAAGTCTCTGCTATTTCGCGGCAACTTAAAAAGTTGGCTAAGGAACTTCATGTGCCAGTTATTGCACTATCGCAATTATCACGTTCGGTTGAGCAGCGTCAAGATAAGCGTCCGGTGTTGTCAGATATTCGTGAATCTGGTTCGATTGAGCAGGATGCGGATATTGTGTCGTTTTTATATCGGGATGATTATTATCGTGAAGAAGATGAAGATGACGAGAGTCAGACTGAAGTTGGAGCCGAAGACGACAACGGTGAAGTAGAAGTGATTATTGAAAAGAATCGTTCTGGGAGTCGTGGCACTATCAAGCTGATGTTCTCTAAGCCGTATAATCGCTTTTCTAATCTTGATTACAGTCATGATCAGCCAAATGGGTAATTGTTAGATTAGTGGTTATTTATTGCTAAAATTTTTAGCTAAAATGAAGCATTTTCAATGAATTTATTTTACTAAGATTGTATGATTAGAGTATAAACTTATATTATTAATTTGTTGGAAAGGACAGATAATTATGGCTGAAAAAGATTTTAAAGATAAAGTAGAGGGTAAAGCTAAAGAAGTTGAAGGCAAAGCCCAGAAGACTGCTGGTAAGGCTAAAGAAAAGATGCATGATGCCGCTGATACTGTCAAAGACAAATTTGATGATGTCAAAGATAAAGCTAAAAAATAGCTAGTTAAAAAAGGCTAAGCAATGAAGTCATTGCTTAGCCTTTTTTGTGTTACACATGAAACATTAATGCAGCTTTTGCTCGATTTCAGGTGGTAATTTCAAATTAGGTTTTGAAATATCATAAAATTCATAAAAGATAGGAGCTTTATAAGAATCATTGCTTTTTGGATACAATTCATAATTATTAGCAGTAGTTGGCAGAGTTAAATTATTCTTGTATGAGTGCCAAAGATCGCTGATTGCATGGGTAAATAATTGTCGTTGATCTGAGTCAAGTGATAGAAAGACTCGCCCCATTTTATAAGTGCCCAATAGTTTATTATTAGTTAGCTGATACAGTTCATTAATATCGAAGTTTTCGAAAGCTTCAAACAATGCCGAAAAAGTTGCTCCACGCTGATTTTCTGGGATGTTTTGATTAAAATTGATCAGTGCATGGCGAATGATGCGGCTACCAGGAGCCAATCCTTGAGCAAGGGTAAAGCTATCGCGACCAACACTCCAGCGTCGTGGATCGTGTTGTTTACGCATACTGACAGTACTTTTGACAACCATGGTGTGCTCAGGATGATCAAGCATTGCACCAAAAATTGATCCCTGTGGAATGTAAGTCTTCATTTTTGGCATTGCCCGCACGAAACCTTGGGTAGAGTAAACTTGACTAAAAAAGCCCAATCCATCGAAGCTCAAAGCTTGAATAACTCTATCTTGAATTTCTGGCTGAACAGCACTTAAGGCATATTGTGCAAAATTACCACCCTTAGAATGGCCGACTAGATAGATCTTCTTATTAGGAAATTTCTGAGCAATGTCAGTTAAATATTGTGCGGCAACACTTTGACCATAAATTTCTGGTTGATAGTTCATAAGCAGATCTTCGTTCCAGCCAATCATGGTACTGTCAGTACCGCGATAACCAATCACGATTGTTTGCTCATCAAGGGAAAAGGTGGCAGCTGTGAACTGCAGAGGATGTGGTTCTTTTTCTAGTCTGTCAGTCCAATCAAGGATTTTTAATTGTGCAAGTCGTGGACTTTGGGATAGTAATACAATTTCGGCGCCAGTTTCATCATGCATTTGGTGTTGAAAGGAAGGCAATTTTGCCAGCTTTTGAGCAAGTTCTCCTAAAGTATGATTGACGACAGAGTCATCAGCAGGTAAATACATGATTGATGAGATTAAAGCAGCATCAACGCTGTTGAATGGCTTCTCCTGCAAAGTCAGATCACCACGCCAACGTAAATAATCGAGTGGATTTGCCATAAAATTACTCCTTTCATTTAATATATTGTAGTAGTTTTACTTTTAAAAGGTAAAAAATAAGCAATGGAATTAACCATTACTTAGCAATTGTGACTATTTATCTAGTCCTGCATAACTGATTCGCTTAATGTCTGGATATTTACGCAAGGCCATAATGATATCATTTTCATCAATATTATTATTAATTACGCTATCAACGTGAAAAATGATTCTTTCATCATTCACGTAAAGGATCTTGACGGAAACGTTCTCTACATGATTAACGGCTAGTTCTTCTTCAATCGTCTTTAAAATGCCATGCTTGTTAACTGCTTCAATCTGGATATTGAAGCGAATGTGGCGAATAAACTTATCTAACAAAGTATCATCGTGGAAGATCATTTGAATAATGAATAGCAGTACAGTTGACATAATGCCGATGAAGTACAGTCCTGAGCCAATCGCCATGCCGATAGCAGCTGTTGCCCAGATACCAGCAGCAGTGGTTAAGCCAGATACCTGTTGCCGCTTAACTAGAATAGTACCAGCGCCGATAAAAGAAATTCCTGAAACAATTTGCGCGGCAATCCGTGAGGGGTCAAGTGCCATGCCGTCTAGCTTATAGATATCAGCGAAACCATACTTTGAAATAATCATGAAAAGTGCTGATGAAATCGCAACTACAACGTGAGTTCTGATGCCAGCACTTTTACGTTGAATTGCTCGTTCATAGCCAATTAGCGCTCCACACAGGGCAGCAATGATGATTCGCAACAGCCAAGGTAATTGGCTGACAATTGGTGATATGTCTGCCATAAAAAGATACTCCTTCTCTTAAATTTGCTTTGTTATTAATGATACTAATGTTTAACACTAGATAATCATAACAGAAAATAAAAAAAGGTCAAAAATGACTTGCATATCTCCAGATAATATGGTTTAATTAATATCGTTGTCAAGTGAGACAATGCTGACTTAGCTCAGTTGGCAGAGCACGTCATTAGTAATGATGAGGTCGGAGGTTCGAATCCTCTAGTCAGCATAGAGGTTAAAAGACTTAAGTAAGATAAGCTTAACAGGGTATTAGTTAGGCTTGTTTTTTTGTAAATTTTTTAATGAATTATTTCTGTGGTTACTGAAAAAGCTTTAAGTGCTACAAGAATAGCTCTCTTTTTGAGCAGGATATGGCTAATAAAAATGATCTTATAATGTTGAAATATCAAAGGTTTTCGTTTGTGTACATTAGGCTATCCGGAAGTTCAAAAAAGCATGAAAGATATGTTGAAAAATATTTGTGATCAAGTTGGAATAGATAGTAATGGTTCTGGGTATTGAAATTTTAAATCTGGGAAAAATATAAACTAAGAAAATTGAAGAAAGGTTAATGGACGACTAAATAATATGACCTATAAAATTACTCAATTAACGCAAGAAAATGCAGTAGAAATTGCTGATAAATGGCACTATGATGGGCAGTATGCTTTTTATGATATGACTGCTGACCCAGAAGATTATGAAGAAATCGTTACTCCAAAATTGCGACAAAATAGTTATTATCAGGTACTTGCTGATGATAAATTAATCGGCTTTTTTGTGATTGAACCAGCGGATGAAAATCAAGGTAGCTATGAATTAGGATTGGGGATGAAGCCGAATTTAACCGGACAAGGAAAAGGGCAAGAGTTTTTGCAACAAATATTGGCTTTTGTAACAAGTAAGTTTGCGATAACAGAGCTTATTTTAGATGTTGCCGAATTTAACGTACGTGCACAAAAGGTTTATCAGCGATTGGGCTTTATACCAGTTAAAAAGCACCAGCAAGAAACAAATAATTCGGTTTATCCTTTTATTGAAATGAGACGAAAATTTAACAGATAGTTACTATTTATGTTTAAGTTGATAAAAGCTCTGGAGTGAGTTCCACCATTTAATGGTAATTATAAATATTACTGTTACAAGATAAGAATTAACAAGTCTCCATGCTTAGTCACAATTTTATAAATTAGTTTTAAGAAGTCTATTATTGAGGTTCTATAAATACCTTGGTAATAGACTTTTTTATTATTTTTTAATTCTTAGTTGATAGTTATGCAAAGTTGTTAATATTTGGTTTTTGTGTGGTAAAGCTGTTTTTGATTTGCTAGTCAAACAAAAAAGTGCAAATAATTTGAATAGAGACTCAAATCTGACTAAATTAAAGCTAGAGTTGTAAGCGGAGCCAACCATTGAGCCAGAACAAGATACCGGTACTTGGACTGGTGAAAAATTTTAATCAGCAAAGTGTGTGTTAATTATTGGTTTTCTGATTAGAATGGCAACAGCTTAATATTTAGAAAGAGGTTCTATCATGAAAAGTAAAAATAGCAAAAAACTAATTAGGATTTCAGCTACTGTATTAGTAAGTATTGGAGCAACTAGTTTCATTAGTAATACCAATTTAAATTCAAACTTTTTACAGACCGTGCAGGCCGCTAAAAAAGCTAACTCTGACAATCCGTTTAGTCACCTTACAATTAATCAACTGCCTAGTTTTCAACTAGGGACTAATCCAACAATTGTTGAGCAGCTTTTAAATTATTGTTTTCCTGCGGAAAAAGGCTATGAGGTTAAAGCAACTTGGGTTACTGTACCTGATACTTCCAAAGTGGGTAAGACTAATTACGAAGCAAAGGTTACAATTACCGATCCCGATGGTAATAGCAATACTAAAATTGTTAGTATGCCAGTTACTATTACTTCGAATGATGGATTTGAACAAGCTGAGGCAAACCCTGCATACAACGCACCAAGTATCAGCAGTTTTGATAAATCTGTTCTTGATAAATACCACTTAGAAGGACACAGATGGGCCAAGTTATCAATTACTTACAATACAGATGAGGTTGACAAAGACAGCATAAACTATGTAAAGCGAGTTATCAAACAGATTAATAACTTAAATTTAGTAAAATTTGTACCGACAAGCAATAAGGACAGTGCCAACATCATTTTTACTGTTGAAAATAGTAACGATGACAACTATATTCAGCAACATGATGGTATTGGAAAAAATGCGGTTGGGTTAACTTCTTTTAAGCCATTTAAAAAGAATCAACATAAAGGATTAGATGAAGACGTGCAAAATCATGTTACCATTCTGCCAGCCAGAATTAGACATTGGTTAACTTGGGAACCGAAACTTGATTATCAATCTGCTTTTATGACAGTAACGGCACATGAATTAGGTCACGCGATAGGCTTAGCACACTGTGAAAATACGGGCGATGATATTATGGCTAATTATTCAACTACACGCCGTGTTGATAAGGATAAGGAGCTGTTAGATAATCATTATAAACAGGCTGTGGCAGTGCTTTATCAAAATTAGCAAAGAAATAGTATGAACATAAAACCTTTATTGACAAGTATTTGCCTATTCTGGCTAATAGGGTTTTGATTATTCTCTGTTCCAGGTTTTTGGGTTTAAATAATCTTTGGCAGTATTTGTTAAAGCTGTTTGATAAATTTCCTCTTTATGTTTTAAAAAAGCAATTTGTTTTTGAATATCAGCTAATTGCTGTTGAGTCTTAGCCATTTGGGCTTTAATTATTTGATAGCGCTCAGGAATGGTCTTTTCACCAGTAATGCAGAGGTCAACATAGTGCTTAACTTCTGTTAATGACATGCCAGTTTTTCGCAAATAATTATCTCCTTCAAGCCAATTAAGTGCTTCTTGATTAAACAAACGATGATTATTTTGATCGCGTTCGACTGCAGGAACTAGTCCCTTATTTGTATAAAATCTGATTGTGTGTTCACTCATATTTAACTTTTCGGCTGCTTGTTTAACAGTTAGTTTCATATATTTAACTTCTTTCATTTATTTTTTACAGTTTTTGCTTGCCTTAGAGTAACTCTAAGCGAATATAATAAATTTATACTAAAAATGAATAGAGGTAAAGTGATGACAAGTAAGATACCAATGATTACATTAAATAATGGGGTTGAAATGCCACAAGAAGGTTTTGGTGTATATCAAATTGATGATTTAAGTGAATGTAAGCAAGCTGTTAAGGATGCTTTAGATGTGGGATATCGTTCAATTGATACTGCACAAGCTTATTATAATGAAGAAGCAGTTGGAGCAGCAATTGCTGAAAGTCCAGTTTCTCGTGAAGAGATTTTTTTGACTACAAAAGTTTGGATTGATGACTATGGCTATGAACTAACCAAAAAGTCAATTGAGTTATCCTTGCAAAAGTTGCAAACTGATTATCTTGATTTGGTTTTATTACATCAGCCATTTAATGATTATTATGGCGCGTATCGTGCATTAGAAGATTTATATGATGAAAAAAAGATTCGTGCAATTGGTGTTTCAAATTGGTCGGCAGCTAGATTAGTTGATTTGGCTGAATTTAATCGGATTGCTCCTGCTGTTAATCAGTTAGAAACGAATATTTTTTACCAAGAGCAAGCAATTAGACCATATCTTGATCAATATCAAACTAGGCTTGAAGCTTGGGCTCCGTTGGCTCAAGGTGCGAACAATATTTTTACCAATCCAGTTTTAACTGAGATTGGTAAAAAGTATAATAAGACGCCAGCACAAGTAGCTTTAAGATTTTTGACACAAAATGGCATAATAATTATTCCTAAATCGACACACAAAGAACGTATGCAACAAAATATAAATATTTGGGATTTTGAATTAACTTCGGCTGAATTAGAACAAATTCGTCAATTGGATACGGGGCAGTCATTGACACTTGACCATGATGCACCAGAGAGTGTTAAATTCTTTGCGGATTATAGCAAGAATAACGCTCCAAAATAGTTTCTTAGTTAATGGAATACCAGTATTGAGACTTATATATTTTTAAAAAGCAGGCATTAGGCCTGCTTTTTTGGTCATAATTTGATTATTTGAACTGAGTGAGCATTGTTTCGACAATCTTCTCTATATCTGTTGGCTTTAATTTTGCACCATCTCTAATCCATTTTAAAAGTAAGTTACATAAACCACCAATAATAAAATAGTAGGCATAGCTTTCTTCTTCAATGTTTTGATAATCGCCATGTTCTATTGGTGCTTTAGGAAAAAAGTTACCAAAGATTAAGTAGAATAAATTGTTTTTATCTAATATAACTAAGAAATCTGTATATTGTTTCCAAAATTCAAAAAATTGGATAACTATACTTTGTAAGTCAAATTTTTCTTGCTTCATTAATTTTTCGATTAATAAATTCAATAAATCTTCAAGATAATAGGTTAAAATATCCTCTATTTTTTTAAAATGACGATAAAAAGTTCTCCGAGAAACTCCTGCTACTTGTGTCAGTTCAGAAATGGTAATGGTATTAAATGGTTGCTTTGACATTAAAGCTAATAGAGCATTAACCAATAAATTTTTAGATACTCTAATCTGTTTAGTTCTAGTTTTTCTATCTGTCACAGAGCATACTCCTTTGTAGCACTTAATATAATTGTGTTGTATAAGTAATTATTTAATATTATTATACATTATATAAAGACACAAATGTGACAACTAATTTTAGAGGAATTTTTAATGAAAGCAGTAATTTATACTAAACAAGGCACTAATCCAGAAGCAGTTTTAAAAATACAAGATATTGCTAAACCAGTTCCCGAAGATCATCAGGTATTGGTTAAAGTAAAAGCATGTTCTCTAAATGTAAATGATTATACTAGATTTACTACTACTAAAAGTAACGGTAAAATGTCATTTTTTGCTAAAATGATTGATAAAGTACAGCAAGCCCCTGGTAAACCAATCGGTGGAGAAATTGCGGGTGTTGTTGAAAGTATTGGCAAACAAGTTAAAAATGTAAAAATAGGTGATGAAGTTTTTGGTGTTACATTAGGATCTTTTCCCAATGGTGGTCTTGCAGAATTTGCAATTTGCTCTGATGATTTAGTTTATCAAAAGCCCGAATCTTTAACATTCGAAGCGTCGTCGGCTCTTCCGATATCTGCTATTACAGCTTTAGGAGCGGTGCGAAAAGGGAAAGTTGAACCAGGAAAAAAAGTTTTAATTTATGGTTCGTCTGGCGGAGTTGGACAGTATGCAATTCAAATTTCAAAAGCATCTGGCGGAATTATTACGGGAGTGTGTAGTACCAGAAATGTAGAAATTGCACAAAAACTAGGTTGCTCTCAAACGATTGATTATAAAAAAGCAAATTTTACTAAGTGCAACGATAAGTTTGACGTCATACTTGGTATAAATGGCTATAATCCTCTTCATGTGTATCGAAAATTATTAAAACCTAATGGTATATATGTGTCGGTTGGTGGTATTAAACAGGGAATAATGGGCGGTATGTTTGGTGGCATTTCATCTATAGGAAGTAGTAAGAAATTTACTGGAGCTTCTTTTGCAGAAAGTGTTAAACAGGAAAATGCTTTATCGACTATTAAGCAGTTATCCGATACAGGCCAAGTAAAACCTTATATTGACAAGATATATTCAGTAAATGATACAGTTGCTGCAATTCAATACATAGTTAAATATCATACTCATGGTAAAGTTGTAATCAAAATGGATATTTAAGTAAGAATATTTCTCACTTAAAAAGAAGTCTATTATCAAGGTTCTATGAATTATTTGATAATAGGCTTTTTTCTTGTTTGCAGAACTTGAGCGCATATTGCTTTTTTGAAAAGAACAGTTATGATTAATTTAGTACTTATTAATTTATAGTTAGGAGATATTTTGTGGGTTTAAAAAATAAAAAAATTAGACGAAATGTGCTTGTTGTAATTATTGCATTAGGCAGTGTTTTTAGTGGTTTAAATATGTTACTTGGTCAGACTGATGTGTCTAATGCGGCAACTATACAAACAGCAGTACACGAAGATACTGGTACTGCTAAAACAGGCAAAATTAAGAAAAAAAGTTATGTTTATAATAGCAAAGGCAAACGTGCTAATAAGAAAATTCTTAAGAAAAACAAGACTGTTAAAATATATGGAACTAAGGTAATTAAAGATAAAACGTACTATTCTTTAGGTAATGGATATTATGTACCGAAAAATAAAGTAAAATTATCTCAAAAGTTAACGGTGGTTAAAAAATCTTACTTATATACTAAAAAGGGTAAGCGTAATGGCAAGAAAGTCTTGAAAAAAGGCAAAACGATTAATGTTTATGGCACTAAAAACATTAAGGGTAAAAAGTATTATTCTTTAGGTAATGGTCAATATATTCCCGCTACCAATGTTACTGTACGTCAACCCGAGCCAGTTCCTAATCCGGTAGACAGCATAGATAACAATGTAAATAATTCTTCATCAGTGAGTCAACCAGATAAAACTGATAGCAATATTTCTGCAAATGAAGCCAGTGGGACAAGTGAAAACGGAACTGTTAATAGTAATGATTCAGGGAATAGTATCAATAATTCTGCTAATAATATTGGCGGCAATTCTGCTGGCAGTACTGGTGGGTCAAGCGCAACTTCTATCGCTGATTTTTCACTTAGTGATTTCAGAAAGGCATTTGTAACAGCACTAAATAATGAACGTTCAAAACGTGGATTAACCACTGTTACAGAAGATCCTGAGCATGATGATGTAGTTCAGAAGAGATCGCAATTACTACCAAATAATTTTAGTCATACTGATAAAAATGGTAGCTTTATTCTTGAAGACTATTATAAAAATGCCGGAATAAGCTATTATAGTATTGGCGAATGTTTAGCAATGTATCCTTGGGGTTGGGTTACTGACCATGATACTAATGAATTAATTCCTGCTCCGGATGGTGGGTCTTCAGCTGATGTCGCTCAAAATATGATTTATGAATATATTTATAATGATGCTGATTCAAATTGGGGACATCGCGATATTTTATTAAATCCTAATCAAAAGACGATAGGATTGGGTGCTGTAGTCGCATTGGATAGTGG
Organism: Lactobacillus sp. ESL0684; assembly: GCF_029392675.1. Lineage (NCBI taxonomy): Bacteria > Bacillati > Bacillota > Bacilli > Lactobacillales > Lactobacillaceae > Lactobacillus > Lactobacillus sp. ESL0684. The sequence goes on from NZ_CP113941.1 coordinate 23,534, forward strand.
ACAAATTTATTCTGCTGTTGGGCTTACCTATTAAGCAAGATCTGATAGTTCATTTAAGTGATAAATTAATATCAAATTAGCAGAATTAAGAAAGTGCATCCCCAAGAGTGGTTAGCTGAGTAAAAATTTTGTAAAGTAGTCTAGAATTTCTAGGCTGCTTTTTTGTTTATAAAATTTGTGTTAGTCAAAGCAAGTCTTGGATGTTTAAGAGATGACCAGCAAAAATACAAGATGTTGATTAATTGATTCAATATCTTGAGGTATAATCTGTACCTAGGCACCATATATGGAAATAATAGTATGGCAATTTATTAAGATAATTTTATTTTCAGCAGTAATTGGGGGATGCATTTTGACTAAAAATACTAGATTAATTGTTTCAATTTTCGGGATAGGTTTATTAAGTTTTTTAGGGATTGTGATTGAAACTGCACTTAACATTGCTTTTCCAAGTTTAATGCAAGAATTCAATATTTCTGCAGTAACAGTTCAGTGGCTTACCAGTGGCTATATGATTGTTTCGACGTTAATTATTCCGTTCGGCTCGTTTTTAAGAAAAAGATTCAGGGCACTTATTTTATTTCGGGTAGCAGCAGCGACGTTTTTAATAGGGACACTTTGCGCTGCTACTAGCAATAATTTTTCTATTTTATTATGCGGACGACTTTTACAGGGAGTAGCAGACGGAATTTGCTTGCCGCTAATGTTTTCGCTGATTTTGGAGCAAGCACCAGCGACTAAAATGGGGACTTTTATGGGCTTAGGCAATTTAGTGATTGCCTTTGCGCCAGCAGTTGGACCTGTTTATGGTGGCTTGATTTTGAAAAACTTTACTTGGAACTATTTATTTTGGTTGATAGTTCCGATAATTGCGGTTGCCTGGATTTTAGGTGAAATAAGTATTAGCCAAGAACAAGCATTGCAGCGAGTACCCTTTGATTATCAGGGAGGTGCATTGTTAGTTGTCTTGTTAGTGTCATCATTGTTACTAATTATCAATTTGTCCTCAGGTGCCAATATCAATGAAGCCTTGATATTGCTCGTATTGGTAGTCATTAGTTGTGTTCTATTTGTAAAGGTGGAACGGGGGAATTCATCAGGTGTAGTTGATATAACTTTATTTAAGAATAAGCAATTCGTTTTATTTTTACTGACATTCTTTTTATTACAGCTAATATCGCTAAGTATGTCATATCTAATGCCGAATACATTGCAATTAGCTCTCAAACAAACTTCTGATATTACAGGATTGCTAATTTTACCAGCTGCCGTGATTGATGCACTCATGTCAATTTTAGCTGGGCAGATTTATGATAAAATAAGCCACAAATTACCCATAATTTTAGGACTTGGCATCATCATCGTTGCACTATTAGGGGCAGCAATTAACCAACTTTCGGTATTGAGTGTGGTAGCTACTTACATAATATTTATGATTGGCTTGGGACTAAGCTATGGCAATATTATGACACTTAGCTTGTCCCAGCTAACTGAAAGTGAAAAAAATGATGGCAATGCTCTTTATATGACAGCTCAACCGTTTTCTGGTGCGATTGGTACAGCAATGGCAGCTTCAGTTATGGGACTGATGCAGACCCAAAATAGTAATTTGATAATCGGAACAACTGCTGGTTATAAATCGGTTCAGGTAATATTAGTTATGTTAGCGGTAAGTGGCTTAATATTCTGTCTAATAAATTTAATTGGTAGAAAGGATAGCTAGTTTGTTTATCAATAAAAACGCTTGCAAGATGTAGAAGATGCTAGTATTCTTAACTTAATTAGTCCCATAATTTAGTTAAGGGAGGGCTAGGATTATGAAAATCAATAAAAGTATTTTAGCAATAATTAGTGTCTTGGTGATTGGGATAGGCAGTGTGCAAGCAAGTCCAGTTAGTGCGGCACTTAACACTTCTACAACTGCTAAGACTCATGCAAAAGTATCCCAAAATTTAAAACACGTTAAAGTTACTTACGATAGCAGTAAAAAGCAAGCGGGTTTTACGGGCACGGCTGCTAAAGGAATCAAAAAGGTAAAAGTTTTTTATAATAATAAATTAGTGCAGACAGTTAAGGTTAAGAAATCTAACAAGTTTGTTGCTAATGCCAAATTTACAGGTTACAAAAACTTTACTTTGCTAGGTTTAAATAAAGCAGGTAAGAAGGCAACTAATAAAGTAACGATTACTAGCCAAGATTATGCTGCTCCGAAACCGTGGATTAGTAATAGTAACCGCACGCAAGCGGCTATGACTTATGAAGTAGCTACTAGCAAGGGATGTGGACTTAATTTTTACTATCACAAGCAAAAAGTCCGTTCTGTTAGCGCTGATACGGAAAAGACAACGGTAGTATTCTCCGCTGATGAACTTAAAGCTAAGACTGGATCCTTTACCATCCGCCAAACACAGGCAGGCAAGAAGAGTAGCCCAGCTGTTAAAGCTAAGATTCTTGATAGCGGACAATCTTTTGCAACAAGTATTTAACTAAAAAAACAATTATCATCTCATCTTGAGCTAATGATAATTGCTTTTTTGTATTATAAAGAATAAGGCATATGCTTCAATTAAGGGAACGCTTTTTCAAATAACTACTAATCGTGCTATGATTAAATTAGTAGTATTAACAAATTTAGTTTAAGGGAGATGATTTGATGAAAATTGGTTTTATAGGTACAGGAGTAATGGGCAATGCAATTTGCCTGAATTTGTTGCAATCTGGTCATGAGTTATGGGTCTATAATAGGACTAAGTCTAAGGCAGAAAACTTAATGGATCGCGGTGCTAAATGGTGTGCTAATCCGCAAAAAGTGGCCGAGCAAGCCGATGTAATTTTTACGATGGTGGGTTTTCCTAGCGATGTCGAAGATGTCTATTTTGGCGAACATGGTATTTTTAAAGTCGCAGTTAAAGGAAAGTATCTAGTTGATTTGACTACCTCTAAACCGCAATTAGCACAAAAAATTTATGCTACTGGTGAAAAATTGGGTGCCAAGGTCCTAGATGCACCAGTTTCTGGCGGCGATTTAGGTGCCAAAAATGGGACATTAACGATTATGGTTGGCGGTGACCAAGCTGGCTTTAATAAACTTAAGGCAGTCTTTGGTGATTTTGGTAAACAAGTCCAATACTTTGGTCCAGCAGGTAGTGGACAAAATACTAAGATGGCGAACCAAATTATGATTGCTGGCACTATGACGGGTCTAACTGAAATGCTAGTTTATGCGCAACAGGCGGGACTGGATTTGTCAAAAGTTCTTGAAACCGTAGGGGCAGGCAGTGCTGCTAATTGGAGTTTAACTAATTATGGACCGCGAATTTTGAAGAACGATTATTCTCCAGGGTTTTTTAGTAAACACTTTTTAAAAGACTTACGCATTGCGCTAGATACGGCAAAAGAAATGAAGCTAGATTTACCTGCTACTAAGCAAGCCGAAAAGTTGTATGAAACTATGGTTGATAAGCAGCAGTTAGGTGACTTGGGAACGCAAGGTTTGATCAAATTATGGTGGCAATAAACTATTTATTGTAGAGAGGAAAATACAAATGAAGCAAGTGAAAATTAATAATCAAGAGGTACCAGCGATTGGGATTGGTACTTGGCACATGGGTAGCGATGATTCTAAAAAGCAACAGGAATTAACTGCTATCCAAGCGGGAATTGATGCTGGAGCCAAGTTAATTGATACCGCAGAAACCTATGGTTCTGGCGATTCTGAATGTTTAGTTGGTCAAGCTATCAAGCCATATCGGCGTAAAGACTTGTTCTTAGTCTCAAAAGTTTTACCTAAAAATGCAACTAAGAAAGACATGGAACAGCATTTAGATGCTAGTCTTGAGCGTTTGCAGACAGATTATCTTGATCTATATTTGTACCATTGGCGCGGTAATGTACCGTTAGCTGAGACAATTGCGGAATTGGATCGTTTGCGTGAAACTGGCAAGATTAAGTCGTGGGGCGTTTCCAACTTTGATGTGGCAGATTTAGAAGAAGTTGAGGCATTGCCAGCAGGACATCATCTAGCTGCTAATGAAGATCTGTATAACTTGAATGCGCGTGGCTTAGATTTTGATTTGATTCCGTGGCAAAAAGAACATGATGTACCATTATTGGCATATAGTCCAGTTGGCGGACTTAACAACAATTTGCATACTGATATGTTAGCTAATCCTGTGATTAAGCAAATTGCTACAGAGCATCAGGTTTCAGTTTATCAAGTATTGCTAGCTTGGACGATTCGTGACGATATTACGATTGCAATTCCGCAGACTGCCAGTGTGAGCCATATGCAAGATAATTTGGCTGCGGCCAATTTGGAATTAACTCAAGCTGACTTAGACTTGATTGATAAGGAGTATCCTCGACCGACACATAAGATTCCATTGGATTTGGATTAATAGCATGAAAAAAGCAACTTCGATTGAAGCTGCTTTTTTAGTTAATATTTGCTTTTAATATCCGTTACGCCGTCTAAAACGTTGGCGTAACGCGCTAGCGTAAAGAGATAGTCGGATAAACGATTAAGGTATTGTAAGCACTCTGGAGCTAATTCTTGTTGTTCTATGTTTAATTTAACTAGTGAGCGTTCAGCACGTCTAGCAATAGTACGGGCATATTGTAGATTGGCTGCAGTAATTGAACCACCAGGTAAAATAAATTCTGTCATTTCTGGTAATTCAGTATTTAATTGGTCGATTTTCTTTTCTAGAACGGAAACTTTCTCTGCAGTAATTTCTGAGCGTCGTTTAACAACAATATCGCCTTCAAGTAAATAAAGTTGCCGTTGTAGATTTTGTAAAGGTTGCTTTAACTTGCTGCATTTGTCTGACAGGTTAGCAGCAGTTACACCAAGATAAGATTCTAGTTCGTCAATATCGCCAACTGCTACAATTTGTAGGTCATATTTAGGAACCATTTTGCCAGTAACTTGTTTAGTGAAACCTTGGTCACCAACTTTAGTATAAATTTTTAGGGTCATCAGATTCTCCGTTTGTAATGGTCAAGAGCCAGGTTAATCGGTTTATATAAAATAGGGTAAAAAACTAAATTACCAATTGCATGATAGGTGTCAAAGGTGAGACTGCTTGCCCAATAAGCTAAAAATGCAGCGATTCCACCAAAGATTGACATACCCAAATCGACAAAAAAGCCATATTCCCAACCTAAGAAAGTTGCCAGAATTAGTTGCAATGTGAAATGTTTTTTCAATGGAGTGATTTTCGCAAAGAAAATGACGGTTAAAATACAGCCACCATAGGCTAAAATCTGGGAAATAGTCCAAATGCCGAAGCCTAAGTAAATATTAGAAATTATCATAGTAAGGATAGCTAATGTGAAACCAAAACCGAAACCAATGTTTAAAGTAACCAGCATTAAAATATCGGTCACAGGCTGTACGTTGGGAATCGGGATAATTTTAAAGATACGCAAGGTAACACACATTGCAGTTAGAATGGCCAACAAGGCAATTTGTTTGATCTGTTGATGTTTCATTTTTGGTTAGACTGACTTATTTAGCCAAGTTGAAGACAACCCGATCTTTATTGTGGACTTTTTGAGAACTAACGCCTTTGTTAGCAAATTTTCCATTTAATTTATAGGTCCAGTAGATGCCTTTACTGGTATTTTGATTTTTGCCTTTGATACCTGTAACCATGAAACCAAGTCCTGGTGAAGTCTTACCTTTAACTTTCCAAGCTTTACGTAGGCCTTTGATTACAGTAGCACCTTTTTTGGCCAGTTTGACTTTCTTTTTGGCGAATTTCTTATTATTCTTTTTTAAAGTATAGGTGACTGTAATTTTACTGCTTTTGGCTGCAACGTTTGTTGGTTGAGCAGTTCCAGCAAAAGTAAAGGTAAACACCATAGCAATAATAGTTACAATATTTAATTTCTGTTTTTTCATGATTTTTCTCCTAATTTTAAAAGGTATTATTTTTTATTTAACTGGACAAGCTCCTGATTCACAATCGGTTTGATCAACTATTTCTAGATCTTTCTGATCGTCATTTTGCTTGGCAAATACCTCAGCAACATTACCGTTTATCTGAGCTTTCTTCTGTTCGTAAGTTGTTTTGTCAATTGGTTCTTTTGGTGCTTGCTTCAAGGAACCACCATAATAAGGTAGTAAAGAAGTTGATTTAATGCAGTGACGATATTGTTTCAATAGTGAAGTAATCTGATCTGCTTCGTCATTTTGAAAAGTTACAGTACAACTGACAGCGTTGTCTGACCAATAAGTTTGCAAAAAAGCTTGAGTAGCGAATTGTTCAGCAATTGAAACTGTTCCGGCTGATGCAAAGTCTTTACTATCTGCATGAGCGGCACGCATTGGAAACTCAACGCAAATCGTATTTTCAGAATAGGTATCAGGTTCAGAATAATAACCACAGGCATCAAGTGCTTTTAGCAATGGATCTGAAGCTTGGAACCGAATTCGTTGAATTAAGTAGCCAGCATAATGAAAGTGCATGCCTTCAGAAGCACCGGCTAGTTTGGCCACTGTCCCAGATGGCTTTACGGTAGTATGCTTAATTGAAGTATTACAATTTAAAGCTTTGCTATATTCATTGTCGGCATTAATCACGGCCTGATAGGCATTGGAAAGCATTTCTATTCCTTTAGGATCATAAATTGGTGCCTTAATTTGTTCTCCAGTTTCTTCATCAAACTCATCCTTAAAGCCTGTAACTACGCGGTGGCCAAGGTCATTTAATAGCCAATCTTGAATTCCTGAAATTGAAACACCAATTCGGCGATTTTGATAAATTATTTCCCGGGAAATTTCCCAATCATAGTTACTAAAAGTGATTCGTTTAGTGTAACGTGTTGCTAAGCGAAAAACTTCGTTTAAATCCCAATCTTGTTGTTCCGCAATATAAGGAAAAACTTCAAAAAGATTGCAAGGTTCACCATTTGCTAAAGAAATTTCACCACATGGGTTAGTGCCTTCAACCTCGCCATCAATGTTTTTTTGATAGCCATCAATAATTCGACCGTAATTGCGTGATAGGTCAAGATTAACTACACCTGGTTCACCGTTTTCTTTAATGCCATCAGCAATTGGTTGGTAATTATCAAAGTTTGCATCAATGGCGACACTATTATTGGAAGCCCAGCGGTGATGATATAATTTATCTTTGTCTTGTTTCATGGTAATAAAATCTTGATCATCATTCGAACCAAGAGCCAATTCTGCAGATCTACGAACATTGCCGGCTACTACAGCTTTTCCAATTAGATTACAAATGTCAGTTGCATCGACTGAAGTCATTCGTTGATTGTGTTGCTCATTGATAATTTGATTAATATCAAGCAGCATGTCGATTAATGGCATTGGGCCTGAAGCAGTTCCACCGAATCCATGTATCTTTGCGCCATAGGGACGAATGTCACTAATATCAAGTACTAGTTTTGTCTTGTTTTCTGGATTTGTTTGTTTAAAATGCATATCGATTAGGCGAGCATTAGCTAAAACCCAGCCCTCGCGCGTATCAGGTAATTTATAATAAATATAATTATCAGCATCCGCGTTTGCCTGTGCCCAATCTGCATAATCAACCGCGCCATGCTCAAGTGAGTTATCATAAGACGGACTTTTTTGGTCAATCACAATTGTTAAGGCAACTTGATTATCGACTTGAGGAATTTTGACGATATTTTCTTCCGCGACAGAAAAACCAACACCGCCACCCTTCATTAGTTGATCAAATAAGAAAGAGAAGGGGAGTGAGACGGCCAATTGATCTTGGTCAAGATAACTTGGTACAATTGAGCTGTTGCCGTATTTCTGTGGTCTAATGGCAATAAACCAACAGTTATTTAAAGCATCACCATTACGCTTTTGATAGTCTGTACCCGAAATCCAAAGATTCCGCCCAGAAGGTGTGGCAGCAAGACCATAAACTAGTTTGAATAGTTGTTTGGCTTCATTGGTTAATTCAGTTACTACTTCAGTAGTAGGGTTATTTTTTAAACGAGGATCAAGATTAATATTTCCTTCGATAACCCGTTTTACTGTTTCGTCCCAATTTTCAGAACGATTCTGGTCTGGTAACCATCTAGCGTAGGTACGCTTGTAAGTAACCCAACCTAATTCTCCCCAGTGTGGTTTAATGTTTTGTTTCACTTGATCAATATAGGCTTGATCTAAAGTTATACTAGTGTTTTCCATGTAAAAGCAACTCCTAAAAAGATAAACGTTTCACATATACATCATATATGGCTTACCTATAAACTATACCACAATATCTTGTGCTAAGTATAAGAAATGAAGTTGGTGGCTTAACTTGTAAATTACAATTATATGGCAGAATGGGATTTGTGAGTCTGAAATTTTTTTACTAAAAGAGGGTTTTACCATCAAAAAACACGTTAGAAAGTAAGTAGTCCTAGCGTGTAAATATAAATTGTTTCTTTTTAAAAACGGATGAGTGCCCAAAAAATAGTGATGGCAGCAATAATTATTAAAATAGGTATCAACAAATGAATAAAGCAGAAAAAGAGAACTGCACAAATTAATAAGAAAGCAAAAATTTTAAATAGGCCAATTCCTAATTTCATTAGTAGCCAAGTAACAAACAAGATCAATAATAGTGTAAGCATTCTAAGCACTCCTTCAAAATAAATAAGCCCAATTATATCCCTTTTTTCCTAAGAAAAATAGTTAATTATATCTTTTATAATTAAGAAATTGCTATAATTATTCTTAGACTAAATTCGTTCACGCGGAAATTAAAGCAGATGAATAAATTAGAAGGAGTGAAAAATACTTGCGATTTAAACAAATAATTTTTGATGTTGATGATACGTTAATTGACTTTGCTGCAACGGAAGATTTTGCTTTGCATGCTCTATTTAAGAAACATCATTGGCAATTGACTCGTGAAATGCAGAAACGCTATCATGCTTATAATCAAGGGCTATGGCGTAAACTTGAACAGGGCACTATTTCCTATAACCAATTAAGTGAACAGGTTTTTCAAGTTTTTTTGAAGCAAAATTTTGGCTTAGAAGTTGATGGGAAAGCGATCATGGCTGAGTATCGTTCATATTTTGAGCAGGCATATCAATTACTGCCAGGTGTTGAAGATGCTTTACGTTTTGCGCAAAATGATTATCAATTAACTGTTTTAAGTAATGGCGAAGCATTTATGCAACGTCATCGGCTTGAGCAAGCGGGAGTTGAGCAGTACTTTTCACTAATTGTAACCTCTGAAGAAGCTGGATTTTCAAAACCGGACCGCCGAGTTTTTGATTATTTTTTTGATCAGACGACAATTGGACCTGAAGATACTATTTTCTTTGGTGATGGGTTACAGTCAGATATTTTGGGTGCAGAAAATTATGGTTTTGCCAGTGTTTGGTACAATCATCGTCATCGCAGAAATGATCTTAATTTGCATCCTATGTTTGAAGTACAGACATATCCGCAATTTGTTGATTTGTTAAAACGAGATTTTCAACCGGGCTATCGATTAGGATAGATTTAATGTAAGCATTGTTACAATAATGGCGTTAAATAACTAATTAAGTATTAAAGGAGCGTAGAAAATGAAAATTGGATTCATTGGAACAGGTAAAATAGGTAGTTCAATTATTCAAGGTTTGTTACATGCAGATGTGGTTAGTCAGGATATTTATGTGTATGATGGTGGTCACCGATCTGCTCAAGCATTAGCTAAAAAAGCTGGCCTACACTTAATTAATGAGTATGGTGATTTTAATAATTGTCGCGCTGTCGTAGTCGCTGTTGGTGGTGATGCTCAAGAAACAATTATTAATGACTTGGGTCAGGTCTATCATGGTATTATTATTTCAACTGGTGGTGGCGATTTAACTCTAATTAATCGCCAAATTGTCGCAGATGCGTCTTTTGTTAAAGCTGTTCCAAATACCCCTGTGCAAATTGGAGAGGGCATTACTGTAGTTAGCTTTATTCCTAATGAAAGTAGCGAGGTAATTGATACAGTTAAAGCGATTTTTAGTCAAATGGGTGATGTTTACGTCGTTGATGAAACTTTACTAGGGATTTATGGCACGATTGCTGGCTGTACGCCAGCTTATGTTGATCTAATGATTGAGGCATTAAGTGATGCTGCAGTTCAGAATGGTGTTAAGCGGACTGAGTCTTATGCAATAATTGAAAAGATGCTGCTTGGTACAGCTAAATTAGCTTTAACCAATCAGAAATTACCAGAAGAATTAAAGGATGAGGTAACTACTCCGGGTGGTTCAACAATTAGAGGCGTTACTAAACTAGAAGAAGCAGGCTTTAGAAATGCTCTAATTCAAGCAGTTAATGCATCAGCTAATTAGGTTTAGTAAATCAAAAAGAGCGAATGTTTCATATGAAACATTTGCTCTTTTTTGTTTAAAATAATTATATTATTTTGTTCCTGGTCTCTTAGCTTTAGCAACTTTTTTACCCATTGTCATATCATCGTTGTAGCCCCAAAACCAAGTTACAACAAAGGCGATAACGATTGATACGGCACTAGCAATCAAGAAAGTATAAAAACTATTTAAGTCACCAGGATTTTTAGGATTAAAGAAACTGGAAAAGCCAATTAATCCGCCAGTGAAGCCAAACATGGTTCCATGCATTAATCCAGTTATCAGACCACCAAAGGCAGCGCCGATTGATCCGGAAATAAAGACGCGTTTATATCTTAGATTCACGCCATAAATCGCTGGTTCAGTTACTCCACAAAATGCACTAATCATGGCAGCAAAGCCTAACTCTTTGATGTCAGCTTTCTTGGACTTGATAGCAACAGCTAAGACAGCAGCTCCTTGGGCAATCATAGTTGAACAAATGATAGCGTTGATTGCACTTTGTCCGGTACTAGCAATTTGTTGGGCGACTAACGGTACGACACCCCAATGGAAGCCAAAAATCACTAATACTTGGTAAAAGCCACCAATAATGAAGCCCCCTAGCCAACCGGATACAGAAACTAGCCAGTTAATGAAGATAGCAATGCCGTTTGCAATACCTTGAATAACGGGCCCAGTGATTATTAAAGTGATGGTCGCCACGATTAATATCGTAATTAGTGGTACAAAGATCATTTGTAAATAGGTCGGTAATACCTGCTTAAGCCACTTTTCTATTTTAGCAGCTAACCAAGCTGCTAAAATCATAGGGAAGATAGAGTAAGTATAGTCTAGAAACTGGAAATTTAATCCCGCTAAGTTAAACATTACTTTACCAGCTTTACCCCAAGTAATTAGCTGTGGCATTGTGAGCACACCGCCGATTACTGCGGCAATGATTGGATCACTGCCTAGTCTTTTAGCAGCACTAAAGCCAACCCAAACTGGCAAAAAATAAAAAGCTGCATCAGCCATTGCGCTAATTGTAAGATAGGGCACACTGTTGATATTTAGTAGTGACCCTAATTGCGGTAAAGTAAGCAGCGCAAGGATTCCCTTGATAATTCCAGAAGCTGCAATTACGCCGATAACAGGACTCATTGAACCAGTTATGAAGCCAATCAAATTATTAATAGCATGAGAAACTGGATTTTTACTATCATCTTGATTATTGGTGCTTGTGGCTGAAGTATCTAACTTTGGTAGCTGTTTGATTACTGCATCGTATAAGTTAGATACACCGTCACCAATGACAACCTGATATTGACCAGAAGAGTGTAAGACGTCAAGAATACCGCGTTGATTTTTTAGGAGGTCATCATTTGCTTTGTTTTCATCTTTTAAATAAAAACGTAAACGAGTAATACAGTGGATCACATTGTTAATATTATCTGGACCACCAACATTTTTAATAATTAAAGTTGCTAGTTCGTCATATGAAAGCTTATGTTTGGTAGAAGTATCTTCAGTTTTTAAAGTAGCCTCAGCAATACTTGCTAGCGCCTTGGTATTGCCAATCGCTAAATCAAGGTTAGTTAACTTTTCTTGAGAATTGGTGATTACAACAATCACAGTAGGATCTAACTTTCTGTTCTTAATGAGACCAAGATCCATATTTGCGATTATCTGTCCAGCCTTGACTTCATCATCAGGTTTGACTTGGATGTTAAACCCAGTTCCCTTAAGCGTTACTGTATCTATACCCATATGAATGAGAACTTCAAGTCCATCGTTGGTGGTAATACCGATAGCATGCTTAGTCGTGGCAATTGTTGTGACTTTGCCAGCAATTGGGGCAATAATTTCACCAGACTTTGGAATAACTCCAAAGCCTTTACCCATAGTTTCTTTATTAAAAATTGGATCACTGACTTTATTTAATGGAATAATTTGTCCATCAGTTGGACTCAGGAACGTAACTTTTTGATTGAATGTCATTATTTTACTCCTAACATAAAACGTTTACATGATATTATGTTATACTTGTCTATACAAGCTGTCAAATAAATTAAGTTTATAGACATTATTGTCTTTATAAACTATAAAAAGTTAATAATATGCCAAGTTGTTTGCTTGTCTATATATCTATCGTTATAATAAAAAGTAAACTAATTGAAAGGAAATAAGATGGCACAAGGAAAGGCAGATCTTATTGCTCAAGATATCGCAGCTAAAATAAGACATAAACAATTTGTAGTAGGGAGTTTTTTGCCAAGCGAGAGTCAATTAAAGCAGTTGTACGGCACCTCTCGTGAAACTGTAAGAAAAGCATTGGCACAACTTGAAGCACTAGGCTTGATTCAAAAAATTCGTGGTAAGGGATCATTAGTCTTAAATTTAGATAAATATTCGTTTCCAATTTCAGGGATTACTAGTTTTGCAGAATTAAATAAGTCATTAGGTATGCATGCACAAACTAAAGTACTGGCCTTAGAGAAATTAATAACTATACCGAAGATTTTCAAGGAAAAGTTTCCCAAACAGCCTGAAACTAAAGGTATTTATGTTGAACGACTTCGTTTGCTAAAGCAGCAACCTGCCGTACTTGATTGTGACTTTTTATTTAATCCTCCCATATCAAATATTCCTGAGGTTGCAGCAGAAAATTCGATTTATGAATATATTGAAAACGATCTGGGTTTAACTATTTCGTATGCAACCAAAGCGATTACAGTTGAAGAAGTTACGCCGCAATTACAGCAAAAGTTAGGGCTTAAAGATAATATGGTTGTGTTGGTTGCCAGTCAAAGTTTTTTGAGTGACGCAACGCCATTTCAGCTGACACTTTCTTTTCATAATCCAAGTAAGTTTGTTTTTGTTGATTTTGCGCGTAGACAGAAAATTAAGCCTTAGGAGTAAAAATGGTTGATTTAGGTAAAAAAGTAATTTATCAGATTTATCCCAGATCTTTTTATGATTCAAATAATGATGGCGTTGGTGATTTACAAGGGATTATTCAAAAGATTCCGTATATTCAAAAATTGAATGTTGATATGATTTGGTTTAATCCTTTTTTTGTTTCGCCACAGCGTGATAATGGCTATGATGTTGCTGATTATTATCGAATTGATCCGGTTTTTGGGACAATGGCTGACTTCGAAGAGTTGGTTGCTAAACTCAAACAGATTAATGTTGGGGTAATGCTTGATATGGTATTCAATCATTGCTCAATTGATAACGAGTGGTTCCAAAAAGCACTGGCAGGTAATGAGAAATATCGAAAATTCTTTTATCTGAGAAAAGCCAAGTCTGATGGCAGTTTGCCGACAAATTGGCAGAGCAAATTCGGTGGTCCTGCTTGGAGCAAATTTGGCAATACAGATTATTACTATCTTCATCTTTATGATCCAAGTCAAGCGGATTTAGATTGGCACAATCCAGAGGTAAGACAAGCTGTATTTGATGTTGTCAATTTTTGGCGTGCAAAAGGGGTAAAGGGGTTTCGCTTTGATGTTATTAATGTAACTGGTAAGGCTAAAGAACTAGTTGATTCAACTGATCCAATTCAAGAAAAAGGTCTATATACTGATACGCCAGTAGTTCACCGTTATTTAAAGGAAATGAATGCAGCCAGCTTTGGACAAGATTCGGAAAGCATTACAGTTGGGGAAATGTCGTCAACCACAATCGAAAATTCACTTGAATATTCAAATCCAGATGAGCATGAACTTTCAATGGTTTTTAATTTTCATCATTTAAAAGTTGATTATAAAGATGGCCAAAAGTGGACTAAGAAGTCCTTTGATTTTATGCAGTTAAAACAAATTTTAACGCAATGGCAAGAAGAAATGGATGCTGGTAATGGTTGGAATGCACTGTTTTGGAATAATCATGACCAGCCAATGGCATTAAGCCGTTTTGGTGATACTGGTAAATACCGAGTTAAGTCTGCACAGATGCTTGCTACTGCACTACATTTATTAAGAGGAACGCCATATATTTATATGGGAGAAGAAATTGGACTTGTTGATCCAGACTATTCATCGATTGATGATTATGTTGATGTTGAGGCACGTAATGCATATCAGAATTTACAACAAGCGGGTATGAGTCGGGCACAAGCGTTTGATATTATTCATGCTAAAGCTCGGGATAATTCGCGTACGCCGATGCATTGGGATAATAGTAAGTACGCAGGTTTCAGTAAGGTTAAACCGTGGCTAATGCCGACAAATCAATCGGAAATTAATGTGCAGCATGAACTTGCTAACGGTGAGATCTTTTCTTATTACCAAAAACTCATCGAGTTGCGTAAGCAGGAGGAGTTAATTTCTGCTGGACATATCAAGATGTTCTTAAAAGAAGATCGGCAAGTATTTGCTTATGAACGTTTCTTAACTAAAGGTCAAAAGGTGTTACTAGTACTGACTAATTTCTATGGTCAAGAGCACACTGTGAAAGTTCCTGACAAATTTCAAAATAAACCTTTTACTGTATTAATTAGTAATTACCAAGTAACTGATTTTAAGTTGGGAAATGAACTAGTGCTAAAGCCCTATGAAGCAATTGCACTTAAAATTTAAAATATTTCCCAGGAAATAAAAGAGAACTGAGCAATTGTACTCAGTTCTCTTTTTAGATATTAGTTATATGTGCAAGTTTGTTAGAACTCTTTATTTAAGTCAACTGGCGTTTCTGGCGTCTTTCCCTTGATTAAGTTCAAGTTGTTATCAAATGATTTAACAACCATATTGCGAACAGCGTGAGTAGTATAGAAAGCTGTATGAGGAGTTACAGAAACGTTTGGACGTGCAATTAAATTGGCTAAACGTTCATCTGGAAAATCCTTATTACTCCAGTCTTCGTTAAAAATACCAACTTCATTTTCGTAAGTATCCATTACAAAGCCAAAGACTTTACCCGAATCAAGACCACGGATAATTGCGTCAGTATCAACTAATGGACCACGAGATACGTTAACAATCACTACGCCATCTTTCATTTTCTTGATTGAATCATCATTGATCATATGGACGTTTTCAGGAACATCTGGTACGTGCAATGAGATTACGTCTGCTTGTGCGTAAATATCGTCAAGGCTATCAACGTAATAACCCTGCTTTTCTAATTCAGGATTTTTGAAGATATCATAAGCAATAACTTTGGCACCGAAGCCCTCCATAATCTTCATGAAAACTTGACCAATGTGGCCAGTTCCGACTACACCAACGGTCTGATCACGCACTTCACGACCAATAGTTGGTGCCCATTGTAAATTGTGTTTAGCGACTTTTTCTGCCATGCGTTTATCTTGACGTAAAATATTTGCAGCTTGGACAGCAGCGTGTTCAGCAATTGCATTCGGAGAGTAAACTGGTACGTTGGTCAACTTAAAGTCTAATTCCTTAGCTTTCTTTAAATCAACATTGTCAATTCCGACGTTGCGAAGTGACAAGTTGTGAATTCCTTCATCAGCTAAGGCTTGTAAGGTCTCAGCTGTATAATTTAGTTGTTGGTATGCAACTACACCATCAGCACCTTTAGCTAATTTGGCAGTTTCAGGAGTTAGCAATTGGTCAGTATATTCAACTTTAATATCCTTGTGGGCATCTTTCCATTCTTTAACGTATGGTTCTTCGTCTTTGCGAATTGCATAAGCGTATATTTTAGTCATAAAATTGGACCTCCATAAAATTAAAAATATTATCTCTTGTGCTATTATACACTTGTATTGTCAGAATAAAAAATAAAAGTTTGTGAAAAAGCAATTTTTGTTAAAATATTAATTTAATAGGAACTAAACGTATGATTAGATTAAGAAATGGTAAATTTATATCAGACAAGTGATGTAATGATTAAATAAAAACAGTTTATTATGTAAAAACATTCACGAAAGCGATGTCAAAAATCATGAGAGGTACGAATTTATTTATCTAACTGGTTATTTTTAGAAATAATTTCCAAGAATAGTTCGATTAGGTATTGAGAGTTTGTGTCATTGATGAAAAACTTTATAATAGAAACTGATAGGATAAAAGGAGAACAAAATGATCTTAATTTCGTGGAATATTGATTCATTGAATGCAGCTTTAACGGGTACATCTGAGCGAGCCGAAGAAACACGTAAAGTATTATCCCAAATACATGATAAGCAGCCAGCTATCATTGCTATTCAAGAGACTAAATTACGTGCGACTGGTCCAACTAAAAAGCATCAAGAAATTTTGACAGCAGAATTTCCAGAGTATGATTATGTGTGGCGCTCGGCAGAGGAACCTGCTCGTAAAGGATATGCTGGTACGATGTATTTATATCAAAAAGGATTAAAACCAAAGGTTACTTATCCGGAAATTGGTGCCCCAACGCCAATGGATCAAGAAGGTCGTATCATTACCCTTGAATTTGCACAATATTTTGTAACACAGGTTTATACGCCTAATTCTGGTAACGGCTTGAAGCGTTTGAGTGAACGGCAAGAATGGGATAAAAAATATCTGGAATATCTGCAGAAGTTAGACAATAAAAAGCCAGTGCTTGCTAGTGGCGACTATAATTGTGCTCATGAAGAAATTGATTTGAAGCATCCAGACAATAATCATCATTCAGCTGGTTTTACGGATGAAGAAAGAACTGGCTTTTCACAATTGCTTGATGCTGGATTTTGTGATACTTTTAGAAAAATAAATGGTAATGTTACAGATGTCTATTCATGGTGGGCTCAAAGAGTGCGGACGGCCAAAGCTAATAATTCTGGCTGGAGAATTGATTATTGGTTAACTAGTAATCGAATTGCTGATAAAGTTAATCGTTCGGAAATGATAGATACTGGCTCGCGTGCTGATCATTGTCCAATTCTACTTGATATTGATTTATAAAAGACGAAACTCATGGTATTGGGTTTCTTTTTATTTTGTGTAAAATACTAAGTTGAGGCGATATTAAATGAATGAACCACTACAAGATGCAATTTTGAATGGTCTATATGATCCTAGCTATTCGGAACATGAGGTGCTACGGCCACAATTATTGCAAAATACTAAGAACAATAATATTTGGCTGACTCTACGTCAAGAACTGCTAACATGTAATAGTTTTACCTGGGCTGTAGCGTTTGTAACCCAAGATATGCTAGTTCCACTTAAAGTTGTTTTGGCAGACTTAGCTAAGAAAAATGTTTCGGGTACGCTCATTACGGGTGACTACTTAGGGTTTAATGCTCCGCAAGTTTTTTATGAACTATTAAAAATTCCTAATTTAACGGTAAAAATAGCTTCAACCCAAGGCTTTCATGCTAAAGGCTATCTGTTTGAACACATAGATTGGCAGACATTAGTAATTGGTAGTGCTAATTTTACTCGTTCTGCGTTGCTTAGTAACTATGAATGGGCATTAAAAGTCAGTTCTACCCAAAACGCGGTGCTAACTAAAGAAGTAGCCGACCAATTATGTCAATTGAAAGCCAATAGTAGATCATTAACTTTAGATTGGATCAATGACTATGAGACTAATTGGACAAGACCAGTAACGACATCAGCTGTAAAAAATATTTCCCAGGAAATAACGCCTAATCAAATGCAACAGGATGCATTACAAAAACTAGATCAACTGATTAAAGCAGGTGAGCATCGCGGCTTAGTAGTTTCTGCTACGGGAACTGGGAAAACATACTTGGGTGCCTTTGCTGTTCAAAAGTATCAACCAAGAAAATTTTTGTATGTTGTTCATAGAGAACAAATTGCTAAAAAGGCTTTGGCTAGTTTTAAACAAGTAATTGGTGGTAAAAACTCAGATTATGGCTTGTTAACAGGACACAAACATGAAACCAATTGTAAATATCTCTTTGCGACGGTTCAAACGCTGTGTAGACCAGAAACATTAGCTGAATTAAAGCCAACTGAATTTGATTATATTCTAATTGATGAAGCGCATCGGGCACCAGCGCCAAGCTATCAAAAGTTGTTTGATCATTTTAAACCCGATTTTTGGTTAGGAATGACGGCAACTCCTGAACGTATGGACGAGCAAGATGTTTATCAACTGTTTGACTATAACTTGGCGTACGAAATCCGTTTGACAGACGCGCTGGAAGAACATATGCTGACACCATTTCATTATGTTGGGGTTGAAGACTACGAAGTAGATGGCGTTAAAATTGATGAGACAACCGATTTACGTAATTTGTTAGCACCTAAAAGAGTAGATTATATCCTAAATCAGCTAAATTATTACGGCTATTGCGGCAATAAGGCTAAAGGCCTAGTTTTTTGTAGTCGTCAAAAAGAAGCACGTGAACTTGCTCAGATATTCACTGCTAAAAAGCACCCAGCAGTTGCTCTGACTAATGAAGATAGCGAGTCTAAGCGTGCACAAGTAGTCAAACAGCTTGAAAACGGCGACTTGGAGTATATTGTTACAGTTGATTTATTTAATGAGGGCGTTGATATTCCAGCCCTAAATCAAATCGTGATGCTGCGCAACACCCAATCTAGTATTGTTTTTATTCAGCAGCTAGGGCGAGGACTACGTAAATATCCGCAAAAAGATTATGTCACGGTGATTGATTTTATTGGTAACTATCAAAATAACTACTTAATTCCCATTGCTTTAAATCAAGACAATAGTCGCGATCAGGATAAAGTGCGCGCGGAAACCCTATTACCGAGCTTTATTGATGTTTCTACGATTAATTTTAGTCGGATTGCTTCTGAACGAATTCTAGCTTCACTTGATCGAGTTAAACTGGATAGCATCAAAGAATTGCGCCAATCTTATCAGGAACTAAAACAAAAATTGGGGCGAGTACCACTACTGCTCGACTTTTATCAAGAAGGCTCGACCTCACCGTTGGTATTTGCACGTAATAACAGCTTGCAGCATTATGGTAAATTTTTAGTAAAAATGGGAGAATCATTAACTTTATCAACATTTGAAGATGGTGTCTTATCATTTATGACCAAGGAATTGCTGAACGGAAAAAGACCGCATGAATTATTACTTTTGCAGCAATTATTACAGCAGCAAACAGTAGGACTAGCTGAATTTGAGCAAATCTTAAAAAAACATAATGCTTACTTTAATTCAGCAGTTGTGACTTCGGTTGAAGATATTCTAACTTTAACGTTTTTTGAGATTAAACAAGGTAAGACTACCAAAAAAGAGCAATATGGTGGGCAAGCACTAATTGAACATAACTTGCTAGGCTATGAATTAGCACCGCAGCTAGTCCAATCTTTGCAAGGTAATCCAGAATTTAGAAAACTATTTAGTGATGTAATTGAAACAGGACTGCTGCTAAATCAGCCTTATGATGATCAAGCACAATTTACGTTATATCAGCAATATGATCGCAAAGATGTTTGTCGTTTACTTAATTGGCCAAAGGATGTTTCTGCACCAATGTATGGGTATCGAGTAGACGAACGAGAAACGCCAATTTTTATTACTTATCAAAAGGCCTCAAGTGAAAAACGCAATGCAGTATATCATAATACGTTGGCTGATGGTCGTAGCTTACGGTGGTACACACGTACACCGCGGCACCTTAATTCAAATGAAGTCCAACGTTTGCTTAATACCCCGCAGATGGTGCTACATTTATTTGTTAAAAAGAGTGATGCCGTTGGCAAACAATTTTTCTATTTAGGCCAAGTCGATATTCAAAAAGAGACGGTGAAAGAAGAGTTAATTGGCCCTAAGAAAAAAGTGGCTGTAGGGATGAATTTGTTGCTACGACATCCACTCGAGGCCAAAATGTATAACTTATTATTTGCAGAATAAAAAAGTGTCTGGGAAAAAACTCAGCACAAAAGGGAATGTTAGAATAAAAAGCTAACATTCCCTTTTTGATGCAATCTTTTGTTCATATTAAGCTCTGAAAAAGTTACAAAGCTTAAAAACATTTGCAATAATATTCGATTTTAACGGCCACTTTTAACCCTAATTTTTAAAAATCAGAGTTATTTCCCAGACACTTTTTGATTTTATCTTGAGACGAAAGTCCCTGGCTTAATGTATTGTAAAATATCATAACCCACGTCTTTTTCAGCATTTTCATTATCATTAGTTTGGTTTAGGAACATGACAATACCGTTTTGATTGTCAGTTGTTAATTGCACCCAACTACCAAAATGCAAATTATTAAGGCTACCATAAGCTAGTTTTAGTGTGTCGTTTTTCTTCAAATACATGCCTCCAGAATAGTCATTTACTTTGCTATTTAGGTGGGTTAAGTAATTGAAGTTTTTCTTAGTTAAAATGGAACCATCACATAGTCCAACTTGAATTTTATAATAATCTGCTGGGGTAGAGAACAAATTACCCGCTCCAGGAATTTGAGAAGCAAGTGAACGTTTAACGTAACCGGCTTTTTGATAATTTTTGCCACCATTTGAATAATAGGAGATCGCATCCGTCATCCGATTAGGGATGTTTTGATACAAATATGTATTTTTTAAGCCAAGTGGTTTGATGATCCGCTTTTTGAGATTGGCTTCATATGATTGACCAGTAATTTGTCTAATGATACCGGCAAGCAGGATATAATTACTGTTGTTGTAATGATAGGTGCCGACTTTATCGGATGAAGCAGCGTTAATATTATTGACTACCCAATTAATTGCATTGGCTTCAGAGTAATTATAACCTCGATTGATTTCGGTTTTAGTAGCCTTAATACCAGATGTGTGGGTCAATAAATTGCCAATCGAGATTTTATTGGAGTTTCTCAGAGTTGGATACCAACGGGAAATCTTGGTATATTGTGAAAGTTCAGGATTTTCATCAATTAGCTGAACGATCATTGCAGCAGTAACTACTTTTTGCAGAGATGCAGTTGGATAGACCACTTTAGCATTGCCATTACCCAATTTTTTGCCATACCAGGCATAGCCGTAACTAACAGTTTGCACCTGACCGTCTTTAATTATAGCGACACTACCTCGCATGTGATGCTTTTTTAGGGTGTTTCTGACGAAGTTATATGTTTGGACTTGCTCGTTAGTTTGTGCTGCATTAACAGTAGTTGGTCGATAAAAGCTAGCAGCACTTCCAAAAAGTAATGCTGTTAATATGAAGAGTCTATGTTTCAAGATTAAAAATGTGCTCCTTATATAGAAAATATTATTTTTAGTATAGAATACTAGTGTTAACAA